>NZ_CP154260.1:7200000-7201998 GCF_039545795.1 Chitinophaga niabensis
TTTGGGCACGGAAAATAATCGGGCATCAAACATACCACCGAAGCTTTAGGATCCCCACTAGGTGGGTGATCGGTAGGGGAGCATTCTGTACTGCATTGAAGGTGTACTGCGAGGTATGCTGGAGCGTACAGAAAAGAAAATGTAGGCATAAGTAACGATAAAAAAGATGAAAAATCTTTTCGCCGTAAGACTAAGGGTTCCTGATCAACGCTAATCGGATCAGGGTTAGTCGGGTCCTTAGGCAAAGCCGAAAGGCGTAGCTGATGGCAAACTGGTGAATATTCCAGTACCTGCTATAATTTCGATGGGGTAACGGAGTAGTGAAAGGACTGCGCATCCACGGATGTATGCGTTAAAGGGAGTAGGTATATTTTGAGTAGGAAAATCCGCTCGAGATGCTGAACCTGATAGTACAACAAAGCTTCGGCAGCGTTGATAATGTCCCTAATCAGACTTCCAAGAAAAACCTCTAAGGTTAGGTTATAGCAGCCCGTACCGTAAACCGACACAGGTAGTCGAGGAGAATATCCTAAGGCGCTCGAGTGATCCGTGGTAAAGGAACTAGGCAAATTGACGCTGTAACTTCGGGATAAGGCGTGCCACAGTGATGTGGCCTCAGTAAAATGGTACAACCAACTGTTTAACAAAAACACAGGGCCCTGCAAAATCGAAAGATGACGTATAGAGCCTGATACCTGCCCGGTGCTGGAAGGTTAAGGAAGGATGTTCGGAGTAATCCAAAGCTTCTGACTGAAGCCCCAGTAAACGGCGGCCGTAACTATAACGGTCCTAAGGTAGCGAAATTCCTTGTCGGGTAAGTTCCGACCTGCACGAATGGTCTAATGAGTTGTACACTGTCTCTACCACGAGCTCGGTGAAATTGTAGTATCGGTGAAGATGCCGGTTAATCGCAACGGGACGGAAAGACCCCGTGAACCTTCACTACAACTTAACATTGATTTTGAATGCCAGATGTGTAGGATAGTTGGGAGACTATGAAGCAGCTTCGCCAGGAGTTGTGGAGTCATCGTTGAAATACCAACCTTCTGTTATTTAGAGTCTAACTCCTGTAAGGGAGGACATTGTTTGGTGGGTAGTTTGACTGGGGTGGTCGCCTCCTAAAAAGTAACGGAGGCTTGCAAAGGTACCCTCAGTACGGTTGGTAATCGTACGTAGAGCGCATTAGTATAAGGGTGCTTGACTGTGAGGCAAACAAGCCGAGCAGGAGCGAAAGCTGGCTAAAGTGATCCGGTGGTTCTGTATGGAAGGGCCATCGCTCAAAGGATAAAAGGTACTCCGGGGATAACAGGCTGATCTCACCCAAGAGCTCATATCGACGGTGAGGTTTGGCACCTCGATGTCGGTTCGTCACATCCTGGGGCTGGAGAAGGTCCCAAGGGTTCGGCTGTTCGCCGATTAAAGTGGCACGTGAACTGGGTTCAGAACGTCGCAAGACAGTTCGGTCCCTATCTGTTGTGATCGTTAGTAAATTGAGAGGACATGACCTTAGTACGAGAGGACCGGGTCGTACGTACCGCTGGTGTATCTGTTGTGCCGCCAGGTGCAGTGCAGAGTAGCTATGTACGGGCAAGATAAACGCTGAAAGCATCTAAGCGTGAAACTTACCTCGAGATGAGTTTACTTTTAAGGGCCGTCGGAGACTACGACGTTGATAGGCTACAGGTGTAAGGATAGTAATATCGAAGCCGAGTAGTACTAATTGCCCGTAAGCTTTAATTTTATTATTCGTTCCCTGCTCTGCAAAGAGCATTGTTTTACAACTTCCCAATATGTAAATTATTGTCGTCAAGACTAGAGATATACAAGATCTTATGGTGGTTTTGCCGAGGGTGTTCACCTCTTCCCATTCCGAACAGAGAAGTTAAGCCCCTCATGGCCAATGGTACTGCACTATCATGCGGGAGAGTAGGTAGCTGCCATATTTATTTAAAGAGTCCTCCGTTGTATTACGGAGGACTTTTTTATCCTCTACTCCCA